>NZ_DLHL01000049.1 GCF_002483225.1 Gemmatimonas sp. UBA7669
ACCCCGACCCCGACCCCGACCCCAGCCGCAGTATCCGGTCGCAAACGATCGCGACTCCCATATCATTCGTTGCTGTTCTCTCATTTCGATATCGTATCTGGCCATCTCAACTCCCAATTCCCGTCTCTGGCGTCTCAAGCAACGAGATCCATGAAGCCAGAGCCGGGAACCGAAGACTGCGCGATATCAAAAGATCTTCAGATTGATGAATTTCCGCGGATTCTTCTTGAACTCCGCCACCAGCGAGTCTGTGCGCAGCAGCAGGGTGTCCAGTCTCGCGTACAGCGCCGGATCATTCATCAGCTTGCCCACCGTGCCGTTGCCCGTGTTGATCTTGGTCACCAGGCCCTGCACTTCCTGATTCGTCACCCGCAGTTCGCGTGTGAGCGCCTCGAGGCTGGCTGACGTGGCCTGCAGGTTTTTCGTGGTCGAGTCCACCTTGGCCGAGTCCACGCTGGCGAGGGTCTTGCGCAGCTGCTCCTGTGTGCGCGTCAGCTCGGCCGACTGCGCCGCCACCACCTGGCTGAGTTGCGCCACCAGCTTCGTCACGTCGGTCACCGTGCGCCGCACGTCGCGCAGGCCACTGTCGGCCACGAACTGATTGCGCGTTTCCGTGGTCAGCGCGAGGATGTTGGCCGCGATTGAATCGCCCTTGGTGAGCAGCTCGCCGGTGCCTGGCGTGCCTTCACCCACCGGAATGGTGTCACCCTTGGGCAGATAGCCCTGACGTCCCATTTCCGGCGTGAGCGCAATGAGCTGATCACCAAAGATGCCGTTGGGTTCCACGGTGGCCGTGGTGCCCAGCGGAATCTGGTGCTCATTCTGCACCTGCAGCCGCACCGCAATGGTGCCGTCGGGAATGAGGCGGACTTCGTCCACGAAGCCCACCTGCACGCCCGCCAGCAGCACCGGCTGCCCCTGCTTGAGTCCCGCGCCCCAGGGGAAGCGCGCGAACATGGGGTAGCCCTTGGAGAGACCGCCGCGGGCAATCCAGATCGTGCCCCCGAGGCCGAGGATGATGGCGGTCAGCAGCAAGAGACCCACCAGGACTTCGTCACGTCGCTTGGTCGTCATGAATGCAGAGTGGCGTCAGGCCTTACGCCTGGATGAAGGGAGCCAGCACGGCGGCCACAATGGCGTCGAGCACGAGAATGGACACCGAGGCAATCACCACCGCCTTGGCCGTGGACTTGCCCACGCCCTCGGCACCGGCCTCGGTCACATACCCTTCGTAGCTGGACACGAAGGCGATGGCCGCGCCGAAGGACGTGGCCTTGATGAGCGAGTAGACCACCTGAAACGGCGTGAACGCGAGCCTGAGGCCCGACACGAAATCGTCGGTGCGCACGTCCGTGGCCAGAATGAGCGTCAGCCACGCACTGAAGATGGCGGCCGTGTTGGCCAGCACCACCAGCGTGGGCAGCATCACCACACCTGCCAGAAAACGGGGCAGGGCCAGATAAGCCACCGGATCGAACGAAAGCGTTTCCAGCGCGTCGATCTGCTCGGTGACACGCATGGTGCCGATTTCCGCTGTCATGCGCGCACCCACGCGGCCCGTGAGCACGAGCGCCGTGAGCAGTGGCCCAAGCTCAAGCACGATGGACTGACGCGCAATGAGTCCGACCACGGACAACTGCACACCGGGGAACAGCTGGAAGCGCGTCTGGAAGGCGGTCACCCCACCGAGAAACGCGGCCACGATCACGGTCAGCGGTACCGACTCCACACCGATCCGATGCATCTGCCGGATCATCTCGGGAAACCAGGTCCCGGGGTCACGGAAGCCGCGTACGATGTCGCGAGCAAAGAACGCGCGCGCGCCGAAGGCCTTGAGCAGCACGGCGGTACGGCGCATGGCCAGCTCACCGATCATGTACGCACCCGCGCCAGCAGGATGAGCGCGAAGAAGCCGCCCAGGATATTGGGTATCCACGCCGCGAGTTCAGGGGCGACCAGTCCCTTGCCGCCGATGCTCTTGGTGAGCTGAATGAGCACGAGAAACACCACGGTCGTGGCCAGGCTGACGGCAATGCCGTACGCCGCGCCGCCCCGCTGTGAGCTGGTGGCCATCGGGGCGCCGAACAGGGCAATGATGAGACAGGTGACCGGAATGGCGATCTTCAGCATCCGCTCCACCTTGAGCATGTTCACGTCGGCGCCAGAGCGTTCGAGAATGCCGATGAATCGCGTGAGTTCGGCGAAACGCATTTCCGAAGGCTCGCGCTCCGTGGAGCGCAATTCCTGCGGCGATTCACGCATGTCGCGGTCCACCAGCGAGTCGAAGCGGATGACGATATCGGTGCTGGGAGTGGGCAGCACGTGCATGGTGCCCTTCTGCAGCATCCACTGCCCGTCGCCGCGGTAATTGCCCTTCGCCGAGGCAATGAGCAGTCCCGGCTGCTGCTTGGACGCCCGTTCCTCGATCTCGATGTTGTCCACGTACTCTTCCTTCACATTCAGCGTGTAGATGCGGTACACACGTCCCGCTTCGCTTGCGAAGGCAAAGTTGTAGCGGTCATCATCGCGCGAGTTGTTGGCGCCGGCCAAAAGCCGCAAGCGCTCGGCATTGGCCGGAGGCGCCACCTCGCTGAATACCAGGTCAAGTCCCATGGCCAACGTGGCCATGACCAGAATGGGCGCGATGAAGCGATAAAAGCTGATGCCCGAGGCCTTGGCTGCCGTGATCTCCGAGTAGCGCGTGAAAGTGCTGATGGAGAACACCGTGGCAAACAGCACGGCGGCCGGCAGAATCATGAACAGCGTGTCGGGAATCCAGTACAGGTAGCTCAATGCCACGGCCTTCACGGTCAACTTGCGCTCGGTGTACCGGCGCAGGTTGTCCACGAGGTCAATGACGAATACCAGGACCGGAAACCCCAGCAGCATCGCGCCAAAAATGCGCGTGAACTCGCCCGCGATGTAGCGATCGAGCGGCGTGATGAAGCGGCCCCTCACGCGGACACCGCCGGCTCCGCGGTGTCTCGGCCCTTGGCCTTGGCCTTGGCTGCGCGAGCCAGCGCCTTGCGTGCCTTGCGGTCGGCCCGCCACTCGGCGAAGCCGCCGCCACGCGAGTTGTCCGTGGTGGATTCGACGCGCCACAGCAGCGCCACGCCCGCCAGTGCGAACACGACGTTGGCAATCCACATGGCCACATAGGCCGGCAACTGGCCCTTGTCGGCCAAGGCTTCACCACCCATGAGACAAATGTAGTAGAGACCGAACACCACGATGCTCACCCCGATGGTCACCCCCACACCACCGCGCGGAAAACGCAGGGCAATAGGCGGGCCGAACAGCACAAACACGAAGCAGGCCAGCGACAGCGCGAACTTCTTGTGGATTTCCACCGCCAGGCTGTCCAGTGACTCGCGCGCGGCAATGAGCTGGAGGCCCGTGGCGTTGACGGCACCCAGCGCGACCGCCGCCTCGCTGGTATCGGTGGGCTGGGCCTGCACGGCCTGCGTCATGGGGTCCACACCTGCGGCGCGCAGGGCCGAGTCCTGGGAGTAGGTGAGGCCGGGCGCCGGCGTGTAGCTGCCACGTGGCAACACGGGGATGCCATTGATGGGCGGGGGGAACTGCCCTGCCACCTGAGCCGAGTCCGGCGAACCGGGGACAGGAACACCCGGAACCGGTTGCCCGGGCACCGGCTGACCGGGGACCGGCGAACCGGGAACGGGCGTGGCGGGTACGGCAACCGGCACCACCACCGAGTCCCGCCGCGTGCTGTCGCGCCGGACAGTGTCCTGCCGAACGGAGTCCTGCCGAATCGAATCCTGGACGATACTGTCCTGGCCGAGCGCCTGGGCCTCGGCCTTCTTGGGCAGGAAAAGACCGGCGATGCGTCCGAGGAACTGCTCACAATAGAGCGCGGCCAGCGGCTCGGCCCTGGGGCGCGGGCGCGGCGGGGTGATGCGCCGCCCGCTCACTTTCCGCAGGCGGTCGGTGTTGCTGACGTACTCCTGACGAATGCGCTCCACGTCAACGGCATCCGAACGGTAGCGCCGGTGCATCTCGCACACCGTCATTTCGCGGTCGCCCTTGAAGGCATCGCTGCCACTCGAGTTCTCGAAACCCTGCGCAATGCCCTTCTGACGCACCGTCTGCGTCTCGAAGAAGCTGCGCTGCAGCCGATGACTCTCGCCGCGCACAAACTCCTGCGCGAAGCCGTCATACAACTGAATGACCATGTCGCGGCCATTCGGGTCGAGCGAAATCACGCCGCTGTCCGCGTACACCGTCTTGCGTTCGATGCCCTTGGACAGGTCGTAGATGACGACATCATAGATGCGGTTCGTTTCCGCATTCACGCGCGCGACGCGCATGAAGAACATTTCGGTGATCATGTTCATGGACTGCTCGCGCAGGGCCACGGTGGGCTTGGTGCGCGCGATGTCCTGCTGCAGAATGCGGAGACGGTGATTGGCCGCCGGCAGCACCTGATCATTGAACCAGATCATGCCGATGGACAGCGCGAAGGCACAGGCCAGCACCGGCGCCATGAGGGTGCGCACCCGCACGCCACTGGCCTTGAAGGCCGTGATCTCGTGCTCGGCGGCCATGCGGCCGAACGCGTAGAGTGTGGCCACCAGCACCGCCATGGGCATCGTCATGGCGATGGTGAAGGGCAGGGACAACACGAAAAACTCGCCGATCGCAGCCCATGGCAGGCCCTTGCCGGCGAGATTGGCCAACTGCCGCGCCACGTACTGCAGCATGAGCAGTGACGTGAGCGCGGACAGGGCGAAGACGAGCGGGCCCACATGCTCGCGGACGATATAGCGTGTAAGGAGCTTCACGACGTAAATTCCCCGGAGACCACCCGCTTTATCAAGGGCGCGCCTTCGCCAATTCGCGAAACGGCGCGTTCGCAGTTCATGACCGGTACGTCGGCCTCCCCTGCAGCCTTACGGGCAGGGCGTCGTACCCCACTCTCGGAGTTCGGTGCGCAGGCTGCTCCAGACATGGGCACGCGCGATGTCCGGAGCCTTTCGCGCGCCGGTGTCCGTGGCTGTTTCGGTGGTGCTGGCACTGGCCGTGGCCCCTCTGGGGCCGGTCGGCCTGGAGGCGCAGGATAGCGCCTCCCGCGCCCTCCCCGAAGGCCTGCGCGTGCCCGGACCCACCCGGGCGCGACTCGACTCGCTCCTGTCCACCTGGACCCTGCGCCGACCCCCTCGGCTCGGCCTGTTCACCCCCACCCTCATCGCGCGCCCCGATGCGGGCGCCGTGGCCGAGCAGGTGGTGCGCGCCAATGAGCGCGCCCGGGCCGGCCGGATGCAGCGGGTGTGGGAGCGGACCATCTACCGCGCCTTTTCCGCCCAGAGCGTGGTGCAGGTGGCGGCGGAGGACGAGCCCGACCCGGTGACGGGCGTCACCACGCCCCCGGTGCCGCCCGTGGTCACGGACACCGTAGCCGCCGACACCACCGGCCCCCGTCCCGGCGCGCTGGTGCCCTTGGCGCCCGACGCCCGGCCCTCGGCGCAGCAGAGTGCCGCCGACTTCCTCGACGACATCGGCGATCTGGGCATCTCGCTCGAGTCCCGGCTCGAGGCCAAGGTGCAGCGCACCAAGAACGATCGCTGTACCGCCAACCAGCTCACCATCATCGGCAACAACTGCTTCGGTTCGCCGCTGCTGCCCACGTTTGACTTCCAGTTCAACATCCGCACCGGTGGTGTGGTGGCTGAACGGGTGTTTCTGAACGTGGACTACAACTCACAGCGCGAGTTCGATGCCTCCAACAACATCTCGGTCCGCTACCAAGGCAAAACCGACGAAATCCTGCAGTCACTCGAAGTCGGCAACGTGTCGCTGCAGGTGCCCACCTCGCGTTTCCTCACCTCGGGCATTCCCTCGGGTAACTACGGCATTCAGGCCACGGGTCAGCTCGGGGCCATGCGCTTCACGTCCATCGTGGCGCAGCAGAAGGGCAATGTCTCCAAGGACAATGTCTACACGGTGGGTGAGCGCACGCAGAAGACCGAGCAGCGCATCATTGAAGACATTCAGATCCAGCCGCGACAGTTCTTCTTCACCATCGATCCGCAATTGCTGCCGGGCTATCCCAACGTGGACCTGCTCAACCGCCAGCAGTTGCAGCAGCTCGCGGCGCAGTTGCCGGACAGCCTGCGGCCGGTGCGTGTTTATGTGTACCGCCAGCTCATCGGCGCGGCCAACCAGAACCCCCGGGCGCCGCAGTTCTCCGTGCGGGGGGCGCGCAATCCGGCACGGCAGATCTACGAGGTGCTGCGCGAGAACGTCGACTACTATCTCGACCCGTCGGGACTCTGGATTGCACTCACCCGCCCGGTGAACCCCAACAACGAGCGCCTCGCGGTGGCCTATGAGGTCAACGTGGGCGGCCGACCGGGACGCAACCCAAACACCGGCGGTACACCAGACATCGAGTTCACCGCCGAGCCGCAGTTCGCCAACCTGCTCTGGGAGCCCGAGCTGCAGCCCAGCAACGCGTCATACTTCCGGCGCGAGATCAAGTCGGTCTATCGACTGGGCGGCGAAGACGTGCAGCGCGAGTCCATCTCGCTCAAGCTCGTTACCGGCACATCGGGCGATCAGGAAAAGCCCATCGACCCTTCGCGCGGCGAAACCTATCTGCAGGTCTTTGGGCTCTCGCAGGCCACCAACTCGGCCATCTTCGACGTCGAGAATCGCGTCTGGCCGCGGCCCAACGACAACAACTTCCGCGCCAACTTCTCGGGCGGCGGACAGCAGAAGCTCATCCCCGATTACTTCGTCGTCTTCCCGTCGCTGCAGCCCTTTGCGCGCGCGGGGCTCGCGCAGCCGGCGGCCAATCCGGCCAACGACACGCTCTACACCTACCCCAACGAGTACCTCTACTCGGCACAGCGTCCGCAGGCCATCTACCGCATGGTGGCCACCTATCTGAGTGAGGGGGGCGGTGGCAGTCAGAGCATCAGACTCTCGAGCATTCAGGTACGCCCGAACTCCGAGCGCGTCGTCATTGAAGGACGTGAGCTGGTCAAGGACACCGACTACGCCATCGACTACGAACTGGGGCTCATCACCTTCTCGCGGCCGGACACCTTGTTTGCGCGGCCACGACAGGTCTCGGTGCGTTACGAGGAGAATCCGCTCTTCGCCATCGCGCCCACCACCATTCTCGGTTTTGCGTCGCAGTTCCCGCTCGACAACGGTCAGTTGTCGTTCACGGCCATTTCGCAGTCGCAGCGCTCCGCATTGACGCGGCCGCCTCTCGGCTTCGAACCGGTGGGGTCGCTGGTGGCCGGTGTGACCGGCAACATGCAGTGGGACGCCACCGCGCTGTCGTCGGCGCTGCGCAAGCTGCCGTTCCGCCAGACCAACACGCCATCGCGCATCGCGCTGCAGGGCGAGTTTGCGCTCAGCAAGCCGCAGCCCAATGCGGCTGGACAGGCCTACATCGAAAGCTTTGAGGGCGAGGCCGAGCGCCAGATCGGCCTGGTGGAAGGTTCGTGGTACTACAGCTCACGCCCCGCACTCGGCCAGTCGCTGGCGGGCGGCGCCAATTCCATCTTCACGCTGCCGCGCGCTTCCACGCTGGCCTATCAGAACAATGGCGTGGACGCGGTGGGCAACTTCGTGCAGTTCAACATCCAGCAGATCGATCCGGCGGTGCGCATCGTGGGTGGTGGTGTGCAGCCCGCCGAGCAACTGCTGTGGATGACCCTGTATCCGCTGCGCACGGGTGGCATTTTCGATTTTGTGCCGGGCACCTCGCAGCGTCGCTTTGCGTGGACCGTGGGTGGCACGAGTTCCGTGGGCCCCACTCCCACCGGACGGCGATGGCGGTCCCTGCGCACCGTGCTCTCTCCGAGCGGTGCGGACCTGTCACGCATCGAGAATCTCGAGTTCTTCGTGCTCGTGCAGTCGGAAGACGCCAAGGTGCGCCGCAATCCCACCCTGGTGTTCGACTTTGGTGAGATCAGTGAGAACAGCGTGACCTTTGCGCCGGAAACGCTGGTCATCAACGCGCCCGTGCGGCCCGGTCTGCCCGTAGACAGCACCTATCGCGGCAAACGACTGGTGGGCTACGACTCACTCGACACTGAGCGTGACCGTCTCTCCCGCGCGTTCAACGCCATCGAGAACGACATCGGTCTGGCCGGCGATCGGGTGGACACCCTGGTGGTCATCGATAACACCGGGCCCACGCCGGTCGTGCGCCGCGAAACCAACCGTTTGCTCTGTCAGGCGTCCGTGCAGATCGTGCAGGTGCTGGGCGACAGCCGCGCCAATTGCACCGCACGCAACAACCGTTTGGACGAAGAGGACATTGACCTCGACGGGCAGCTCAACCTGCCATCCAGCGCCGCGGATCTCGAGTCCATCAAGCGCTTCGTGGTGGATCTGAGCGACAAGCGCAACTGGACCCGCGTCGGGCGCTGCTACCAGCAGCAGGATTCCACGGCCAATGGCATCACGGCGGATTCACTCTGCTGGGTGCAGGTGCGTCTCAACTGGCGGGCGCCGGCCGAGGAGCTGAACAGTCCCAATGATCGCCGCGTGCGGGCCATGCGCATGACCATGGTGTCGGGTGCGCAAACGGCTGACGACGAGTTCGTGCGCATCGCGCTCGCGCGCTTCCGGCTGGTGGGCGCACCATGGCTCAAGCGTGGCAACGAGCCGATCGCCGGCATGGCCGGCGATTCCAGCGGCACCGTGGGCGGTTACGTCGTGGCCAGTGTGGTGGGCACACTGGACTCCACGTCCGTGCTGCCTTACACCCCGCCACCCGGCGTGGTGGAAGCGCCGGAGAATCAACAGAGCGGTTACGAGAACACGCGCATTCAGGTCAACGAACGTGCGCTGCGCCTGCAGGCCGGTTTGCCCGGACGCCAGTTCCGCAATTTCGATCGCGCCGAAGCGTTCTTCCGTTTCCCCGAAGGCACCAAGACCTTCATGGGCTACCGCACGCTGCGTGTGTGGATGCGCGGGCGCGGCAATGGCTGGGGCGAGCAGGGTGAGCTCAACGGCTACATCAAGGTGGGCCGCGACGAGCACAACTTCTACATGTATCGCACGCCCGTGAACACGGGCAGCACACAGAGCGCATGGTTGCCCGAGGTGAACGTCGACCTCACCCGCTTCCAGGTGCTGCGCGCGCGACTCGAAAACGCCTTCCTCAACAACAGCGCCGATTCCATCCAGTGCAGCGGCCGCGATCTCGAACTCATCAACCGGTCGGGCAAACCGCGTGGACTGGCGGTGCGACGCTTCGCCGTCTGCGAGGACGGCTACATCGTCTACAGCGCTGATCCGGCGGTCACACCGCCCAATCTCGCCGGTGTGCAGGAACTGGCGGTGGGCTTTGTGCGCGTGGACAGCGTGGCGCGCAGTGGCAGCGGCATCATGGCCGGCGATACCCTCGAACTCTGGGTCAACGACATTCGCCTCACCGACGTCGTGGACGACGTCGGCTTTGCCGGCGAGCTGGGCCTCACCATGAATGCCGGTGATCTGGCCGACTTCCGCGTCAATCTCAGTCGACGGGACCCGAACTTCCGGCAGCTCAATGAAACGCCAAGCTTCCTCACCACGAGTGGCGTGAATCTGGGCACCACCTTGCACCTCGAGCGCATGCTACCACAGCGCCTCGGGCTGGCGTTGCCATTCAGCGTGGACTACGCGGGCTCCGGTGTCGATCAGTTGTTCATCAATCGCAGTGACGTGCGCGCCGGCGGCATCGAGGGGTTGCGCAATCCACGCGACCGCCGCATCAACTATGCGCTCGCACTGCGCCGTGCCCAGCCGCTTACCAGCGGTTGGTATGCGCCGCTGGTGAACGGACTCTCGTTCAATGGGGCGTGGAGCACCGGCCAATCGCAGAGTGCGTTCCAGGAGCAAACCAGCAACACCTACGTCATGGGCGGTGGTCTGTCACTCAGTGGCGACACGCGCGAGTCGGGCCTGCCGCGTTTCGTCAACGCCCTGTTCAACATTCTGCCATCGGCGCTGCGCGAGTCAGAGGCCATCAAGGCCTTCCGGGCACAGAAATTCCGCTGGTCGCCCACGACATTCCGTTTGTCCAGTTCGCTGGCACGCACTGCCAACACCACCACCTCGTTCACCAAGGCGGCCGCGTCGCCTACTGACACCGGCCAAACCGTGTCGGGCCTGACACATTTCTGGTCCAACAACGCGCAGCTCGAGTTCCGGCCAACGCCCAGTCTCTCGGCCAGCATGAGCGCGCGGCAGTTGCTCGACCTGCGCGACTACCGCGCCACGGCACAGGTGCCTGACAGCACCGATCGCGGCGAGGCGGCGTGGGCAGAACGCCTGTCGGTGCTGGGCACCAGTCTCGGTCTCGAACGCGAACGCTCGCTGACTTCGGCGCTGCAGTTTGCGCCCACCGTGTCGCCGTGGCTGCGTCCGCGGGCCGACTTCACCAGTTCCTTCACGCTCAACAAAGACCCGAACGCGCGCGTGCTGCTGCGCGAGGGTGACAGCACCGGTGCGTACCGGCTGCCGCGGCGACTGGGCGCGGCGCAGTCGCTCAATATGGGTACCACCGTCGACTTCGGTCGCCTCATCACGCTGCGAACGGGCGACAATAGTCGCTGGCGCCGTTTGGGCAATGTGTTCGCACCCATCGACGTGCAGTGGCAGCAGAGCCTCACGTCCAACTACGACAACACCGCATTCATCCCCGGATACGGATTCCAGTTCGGCCTTGGTGGCCTGAACGACTTCCGCGGCACCGACTCGCGCCTGGCCTCCACGGCGGGCCGTTTGCGGCGTACCACGCTGGGCGGGTCGCTCAACCTGCCGTTCTCCTTCACGCTCATTTCGCGCATGGAGAATGGCACGACCGAGACCTGGACGCGGCGCTCGCTCGATGGATTCCAGGCGCTCATCACCAGTACGCAGGTGGTGTATCCCGACATGCGTCTGCGCTGGTCGTGGCGTCCGCAGAAGCTCAAGGGGGTCATTTCGCAGCTCAACGTGGACGGCACCTACAACGTGAGCGAGCAGGAAACCAACATCCCCAACGAGACGGGCGGTCTGGCCGATCGCAGTCTCCTCACGGCCACGCGTCGCCCGCTCTCAGCCAACATCACCTGGGCCTTCCTCGGCAACCTCACCACGCTGGCGCAGTATTCCACCGAGGAGCGCGAGGAATTGCGGCCCGGTGCACTGACCAACACCGAGACGGTGCGCTCGTCGTTTGATGTGGGCCGCAGCTTCCGCCTGCCGAAGAGCTGGAACACGCGCAGCGGGCAGATGCGGGCCAACCTGTCGTACCAGAGTGAGCGGAATCTCTCCGTGGTGTCCGGTTCCACCATTACCGACCTGTTGGGCAACACCGTCAACACGGCGCCGGCGGTGCTCACCAACAACGGTCGTCGCGCGTTCAATCTGAATGCCAATTCGGATCTCAACGAGCTGCTCACCTTCCAGCTCACCAGCAGTTACGTGGTCACCTACGACCGCAACTTCAACCGGCAGACCTCCAGCCTGATTCTGTCCACCACGCTGCAGTTGCGGTTCTTTGCGGGCGAACTGCGATAGAACGAGGTGTGGCGACGCGCGCTGCGTTGCCATGACCCATCTGCCGTAGAAATGGTCACGCTGCCGGCGCCAGGCGTCACTATGGTGGCGCATGGCAACGGCGGACGAAAAGAAGGCGATGGCCTTTCTGCTGGCGGTGGCGCTGGTGGGCGCGGGCGTGCGCTGGGTAGGCGTGCAGCGCTTCGAGTCGGACCTGTCGCGTCAGGTGGACCGCAGCGCGCCGGCCGCTGGTGCAGCGCGGGCTCTGGCCGCGCAGTTGGCGGCCATCGATTCCCTGCGGGCTGTGCCGCGCAAATCGCGCACACTCCCCAAGTCGGCCAAGTCGGCCAAGTCGGCCAAGTCGGCGACGGCCAGTTCGGCCGCGGCCAAGCCGCCGCGTCAGGCCACCGGCCAGCCTGAACGCATCGACGTCAATAGCGCCACCGCCGCCGAACTGGAACGTCTGCCGCGGGTCGGTCCGGCCCTGGCCCAGCGCATCGTCGACTACCGCCAGCGTCAGGGTCCCTTCCAGGCGCCGGAGGACCTCCGTCACGTCCGTGGCATCGGTCCATCCACCGTTCACCTGCTGGAACCCCTGGTGACGTTTTCGGGCCGGCACCGTCCATGACACAGTGAGGGACCCGCCCGGTCCCGCCATTCGGGTTTTCCTGGAAACTGACGGAACTACAGCATCATGGCCGCTCCCGCTGCACCACTCTCCGGTCGGGCAACTGAACGCATCGGCGACCTCCTGGTAAAGGAGGGGCTGCTGAGCAAGGAAAACCTGGCGAAGGCGCTGCAGGAGCAATCCAATAATCCCGGGCAGCGGCTTGGCCTGACCGTGGTCAAAATGGGCATGGTGCCCGAGACCGACGTGGTGCGCATGCTGGCGCGGCAGTACCGCATGCCAGCCGTCGACCTCTCGCGTTTCGAAGTGGACACGCGGCTGCTCAAGCTTGTGCCGGCCGAACTGGCCTCCAAGCACACCGTGCTGCCGCTCAAGCGTGATGGCCGTCAGCTCACCGTGGCCATTGCCGACCCCACCGCCATGTCGGTGGTGGAAGACCTCAAGTTCATCACGCGCTACGACATCATCCCCGTGCTGGCGGGTGAGTACTCCATGCGCGCGGCCATCGAAAAGCACTACGAGGCCAATGAAATCCACATGCAGTCGCTGCTGCAGGACATCGCAGGCGCCGACGACGATGTGGAGGTGCTGGAGAGCCAGGAAGACACCACCGACGTCAATGTGCTCGCCGCGCAGGTGGATGAGGCGCCGGTCGTCAAGCTCATCAACGCCATCCTGGTTGATGCCGTGACCAAGGGCGCGTCGGACATTCACTTCGAGTGCTTCGAACACGAGCTGCGCGTGCGCTACCGTATTGACGGTGCGCTGGTGGAAGTCATGAAGCCGCCCATGAAGATGCGCGCCGCCCTCATCTCGCGCTTCAAGATCATGGCCTCGCTGAACATTGCCGAGCGTCGCGTGCCGCAGGACGGCCGAATCAAGCTCAAGGTGGGCAAGAAGGTCATCGACTTCCGCGTGAGTACGCTGCCTACGCTCTTCGGCGAAAAGGTCGTGCTGCGAATTCTCGACAAGGGCAACCTCACGCTCGAACTCGAGAAGTTCGGCATCGAGCCGCGCGCCGAGCGCGAGCTCATGGAGGCCATCTCCAATCCCTACGGCATGGTGCTGGTCACCGGCCCCACGGGATCGGGCAAGACCACCACGCTCTACTCGGCCTTGTCCAAGATCAACACCGGCGACACCAACATCATGACCGCCGAAGATCCCGTGGAGTACAACCTCTTCGGTATCAACCAGGTGCTGGTGCGCAACGAAATCGGTATGACCTTCGCCGCGGCCCTCAAGGCCTTCCTGCGACAGGATCCGAACGTCATCATGGTCGGCGAAATCCGAGACCTCGAGACGGGCGGCATTGCCATCAAGGCCGCGCTCACCGGCCACATGGTCATGAGCACACTGCACACCAACTCGGCGCCGGAAACCATCACGCGTCTGTTGGACATGGGCCTCGAGTCCTTCAACGTGGCCTCGGCGCTTAATCTCATTCTGGCGCAGCGTCTCGTGCGCCGCATCTGCAGCAAGTGCAAGGTCAAGTACACGCCCGATGTGGCCGAGCTGACCGGCGCCAAGGTGAAGTACGAGACCACGCTGCGCGAGCTGCGCTTCACCGACGAGGCCCTGAATAACGCCAGGGCCAAGGCCTCGCCGGAGGCCCTGCCGCATCTCGCCAACCTGTCGCTCGATACCACCATTGGCGAGCTGCCCTTCTTCAAGGGCCACGGCTGCGATGCCTGTGGAGGCACGGGCCTCAAGGGCCGCCAGGGTCTCTATGAGGTGATGTTCATGACGCCGTCGCTCAAGAAGCTCGTCATGACCAATGCCGACGTGCAGACCCTGCGCGACGCCGCCATTACCGAGGGCATGCTGACCCTGCGCATGGACGGCTGGCTCAAGGTGCTCAAGGGGGTGACCACCCTCGAACAGGTCATCCGTGAAACATCAAGTTGAGAAAGTGTGACGGTTCGTTTCCCCGTTCCGGCGCGGCTCGTCCAGCCTCCGGGACGAACACACGTCCACGGCCCATCCACGACATCCGATGACTGCACCAGCCCCATCCACCGTCTCACTGCGCACGCTGCTCGATGAAATGATCGAGCGCGGGGCCTCGGACCTGCACATCTCGGCAGGCGACCGGCCCAAGCTGCGCGTGGACGGCGACATCGTGCCTTCGCTGGTGGAGCAGGTGCTCACCCCACGCGACACCCTGCAGCTGGCCTACTCGGTGCTCACCGAGAACCAGAAGAAGCGCTTCGAGATGGAGGACGAGCTGGACTTCTCGTTCGGCATCGCCAATCTCTCGCGTTTCCGTGGCAATGTGTTCAAGCAGCGTGGCTGCGTGAGCATGGTCATCCGCTGCATTCCCTTCCAGATCAAGACGTTTGCCGAGCTGCAGCTGCCCTCGGTGATTGCCGGCTTTGCCGAGCGTCCGCGCGGCCTGGTGCTGGTCACGGGGCCCACGGGCTCCGGCAAGAGCACCACGCTGGCCGCCATGATCGACAAGATCAATACGGAACGCCGCGGCCACATCATCACGGTGGAAGACCCCATCGAGTTCATCCACCGGCACCGCAACTGCATCATCAACCAGCGCGAAGTGGGTGCCGACACCAAGAGTTTTGCCTCGGCCCTCAAGTACGCGCTGCGTGAAGATCCCGACGTCATCCTGATTGGCGAAATGCGCGACCTGGAGACCATCCAGGCCGCGCTCACCATTGCCGAAACCGGTCACCTCGTGTTTGCCACGCTGCACACCAACAGCGCGGCCGAGGCCATCAACCGCATCATCGACGTCTTTCCGAGCCATCAGCAGAGCCAGGTGCGTGCGCAGTTGGCCTTCGTGCTCGAGGGCATCATCACGCAGGTGCTGCTGCCCAAGCTCACCGGGCGCGGCCGCGCGATGGCGGCGGAAATCCTCGTCGTCACGCCGGCCATCCGGGCGCTCATTCGTGACGACAAGGTGCACCAGATCTATTCGCTCATGCAGTCCGGCAAGAAGTTCGGCATGCAGACCATGAACGATGCGTTGTATCAGTTGTACGTGACGCGGCAGGTGAGTGCCGATGAATGCGTGCGCTCGTCGGGTGATCCGAACGAGTTCCTGCGCATGATTGGCAAGGCGCCGGGCGAAGACCCCAGCAGTGGCAATGGCAACGGTGCGCGTCCGGGTGACCGGGCGCTGGCCGGCGCCGGCCGTCGCTGAGTGCCGTCGCTGCGCGCCGTGATGTCGCTGCCTACCTGACCAGACCGCCGAGCCCTTTCGGAGACACAGATGCCCACGTTTGCCTATACGGCCCGATCGCAGAACGGCGATCTCAAGTCGGCCACCATCGAGGCCCCGAGCCGGGACGACGCCGTCGCCCAGTTGCGGCGTCAGCGCCTGACCATCGTCAAGGTGGACGAGGCCAAGGCGGTGCCCGCCAAGAGCCTCGGGTCGATCAAGATGCGGGACATCGTGATCTTCACGCGCCAGTTCTCCACCATGATCAACGCCGGTCTGCCGCTGGTGCAGGCCCTCGACATTCTGGCGCGCCAGAGTGAGAACAAGGCGCTGAGCGCCGTGGTGCGGCAGGTGGTGTTCGACGTGGAGTCGGGCAACACGGTGGCCGACGCCATGCGCAAGCATCCCAAGGCGTTCTCCGACCTGTACACGAACATGGTGGCCGCCGGTGAGGCGGGTGGTATTCTCGATACCATCCTCAACCGTCTGGCCGTGTTCATGGAAAAGAATGACGCCCTGGTCCGAAAGGTGAAGGGCGCCATGATCTATCCCACGGTCATCATGTGTGTGGCGGCGCTCTGCGTGGTCATTCTGCTGTGGAAGGTCATTCCCGTGTTCGCCAACATGTTCGGCAGCGTGGGCATGGAACTGCCGTTGCCCACGCAGGTGGTGATCGCGCTGTCGGGCCTGCTCAACTCCTACTGGTGGGCGCTGATTGGTGGCGTGGCCGCTGCGGCGTTCGGCATCAAGACCTTCTACAAGACCAACGAAGGTCAGCTGATGATCGACCGTATGCTGCTGCGCGTGCCCGTGCTGGGCGACGTGCTGCGCAAGTCGGCCGTGTCGCGTTTCACGCGCACGCTGGGCACGCTCATTTCGTCGGGTGTGAGCATTCTCGACGGGCTCGAGATCACGGCCCGCACCTCGGGCAACCGCGTGGTGCAGGACGCCATCATGGGCAGCCGCGCCAGCATCGCCGGCGGTGACACCATTGCCGGCCCGCTGCAGAAGAGCGACGTGTTTCCGCCCATGGTGATCAGCATGATTGCCGTGGGTGAGCAGACCGGCGGCCTGGACGAGATGCTGACCAAGATTGCCGACTTCTACGATGACGAAGTGGACGCGGCCGTGAGCGCGCTGCTCTCCCTGCTCGAGCCGGTGATGATCGTGTTCCTCGGCGTGGTGGTGGGCGGCATGATCGTCGCCATGTACCTGCCGATCTTCGACATGGTGAATGCGGTGGGGTGAGGCGGCGAAGGCGGGTGTTGCTCACGCCGATTGGTGGCGAGAACGGAAGCGGGGCCGGTCGACAGACCGGCCCCGTTCTGTATATCTACGCCGCCATCGGCCAATCCTTGTACATCGCCTCTGCCTGCTTCATCACGGCGTCAAGGAGAACATCGAGGTCTTCAGCCCGCACCCGACGCCGGTTCAGTACGCGTTTGACGGCGGCTCTCACATCCGCCTTCACCTGGTCACGATGGGGCTGCGTCCACTCCACCTTGAGCCGGGCCTTCACTGTCTGCACCACGTCGTGAACCAGGTCGCGGAGAAAGCCAGGCTCATACGCGCTCTCCATGTTCGTCGCGAGCGCATCGTAGAAGGCCACCTCCTCCGGCTCCAGGCCCAGCGCTGCCGCACGCGCCTCATCGGCATCCAGTTCCTTCTTGATCTCGAGCATCGCCTTGATCACGGCGGCGGCGTCCACGAGGCGGTTGTGATACTGCTGGATGGTCTTCTCGAGCAGCTCACGGAAGGAGCGATCCTTGGTCAGGTTCCGTGAGCGCCGCCGATCCAGCTCGTCGCGAAGCAGCTTCTCGAGGAGCCTGAGCCGGAGGTTCTCGCGCGGATGCTCCTTGAACGTCTGCAGGAAACGGTCGTCGAGAATCGAGATATCCGCCAATTCTATTCCGGCAGCGCGGAAGATATCCACCACACCGGCTGCATCGACGCTGTCGTCGACCAGGTCGCGCACGGCGCGCTCGATATCCCGGCTCGGCACACGCCCGGGGAGCGCCTTCCTCAGTTGCTTGCGGACCCGCTGCGCATAGATCACTTCGTCGGCATGGGGCCGGCACTCGTCCAAATGCTTCACCAGCAGGAACGCATGGGTGAGCCGCTGCTCAGCGTCGAGGAACGCGTCGCGTCGGGCATCGTTGTCGGCCAGCGTGCCATACACCAGCGCGTAGAGATCTTCGAGTGCAATGCCCGAGAGCCGGCGCCACGCACCGTAGTCCGGTCCTGGCGGCAGCGTTTCGCGTAGCGCGGCGAGCGCCGCCTGGAACAGCGGCACTGCCTCGCTGCTCACATCGGGTGCAGGCTCTCCTCGGCCACCACCAGCCGTATAGGTGCTGGTGGCCTCACGCAGGTCGTCGCCGATGCCGATGTAGTCGACCACCAACCCGTGAGGCTTGTCACGAAAGACGCGATTCACCCGGCTGATGGCCTGGATGATGGTGTGGCCGCGCATCGGCTTGTCCACGTAGAGCGTGTGCAGGCACGGAATGTCGGTTCCGGTAAGCCACATGTCACACACAATCACCATGGCGAGTGGGTCGTCAGGGTCCTTGAACCGCTTCTTGAGCGCCTCGCGCTGCTTCTTTGTGGTCAGGTGTCCCGCTTCACTCCACTCGGGCGGATCACGCGTGATGTCTCCCGTCATCACGATCTGGACTTCCGGGCATCCGGGTAGTGCAGTGAGTGCGTCATACAGCCGGACGCAGTTTTCCCGCGTCATGCACACCACCATGGCCTTTCCCGCGAGCGTCGCGGTGCGTTCGCGGTAGTGTGCCAGCAGGTCGGAGGCGAGTGACTTCACCCGGTCGCGCGCACCCGCCGCAGCGGCCAGTGCGGCCCACTTGGACTTGCGGCGCTCGAGCTCGTCCTGCGGCTCTCCCTCTACGATATCCTCGAGCGCCTCGTCCAGGTCAGTCCGCGATAGGTGCAGTTTGATCTGCCGGGGCGCATAGAAGATGGGGACGGTGGCCTGGTCCTCCTGTGACTGACGGATGTCGTACGTGTGAATCAGGTTTCCAAACACCGCGACGGTATCAGCACCCGCGAACGACACCGGTGTGCCGGTGAAGCCGATGAATCGTGCATTGGGAAGTGCCTCGCGCAGGTAGCGCGCAAAGCCTCCCGCAAATCCGTACTGCGAACGATGCGCCTCGTCGGCAATGACGATCACGTTCTGCCGCGTGGAGAGTACGGGGTGCTCCATCTCGCCATCGTCGAGCTGAAACTTGGCGGTAGTGGTGAAGACCACCTCGCCGGCCTCACCCGTGAGCAGCTCGCGCAGCCTGCCAACGCTGCCCGCGTGGTTGACGTCACCCACAAGATCGCGCACCAATACGAACTGGTCGTACAACTGATTGTCGAGATCGGTGCGGTCTACCTGGATGACGAAAGTGGGGTTGGCGAGTTCCGGCGCGCGGCGCAGCATTCCCACCAGAAATGCCATCGTGAGCGATTTGCCTGAGCCGGTCGTGTGCCATACGACTCCGAGTCGACGATCGGCCCCAGGGCGCACGGCGGCAATTGCCCGTTCGGCTGCAGCCTGCACCGCAAAGAACTGGTGGTACTTGGCGCCCTTCTTGGTGATCTGTTCGTTCGCGATCTCGAAGAGCACGAAGTCCCGCACGTAGCGGAGCAGGCGCTGTGGTGTCAGCAGCCCCTCGACGAGCGTCTTCATCGTTGCGGTGGTGCCGGGCTCCACATCCACGCCGTCGATGGACTTCCACGGCGCGTACCACTCCATGCCGGCTGGCCACTGGCCGTGCAGGCTCGTCACGCCGTCCGACACCACACAGAGGGCGTTGAAGTCGAACAGCTGCGGGATGTCGTGGGTGTAGTGTTGGACCTGCGTCCACGCGTGCTCTACGGTTGGCGCTTCGGCCCAAGGGTTCTTGAGCTCGAGTACGACAAGCGGGAGACCATTCACATACAGCACGATGTCAGGACGGCGGTCATTCTGGCCGCGGACCGGCAGCTGATTCACGACCTGGAAGTCGTTTGCCTCCGGCCGCTCCCAGTCGATGCCCCAGACGTACACCGATTCCCGGCGGCCATCGGGATACTCCACCGGGAGCTCGAGCCCCTTCATCAGATCCCGGTGGAACGCGAGGTTGCGGCGGATGGTATCGACCCCATCCGGACGCGCCAGGCGGGCCACTGCCTCGTCGAGCGCGCCGCCCGGCAGATCGGAGTAGCGGCGGGCGAGGTTGCCGCGCAGGATGTCCCGCAGCACCACCTGCTCCGGCGGCCGGTCGAGCTCGAGCCCCCAAAGATGGGTGTAGCCGACCTGCTCCAGTCGTTCGATGGTGGTGCGCTCGAAGTCGGTTTCGGTGCCGCGGTGCTGGGACATATGGGCCAATGCTAAAGACGGCTAAAGACGGGCTTAAGCCATGGCGATTTGAGGACGGCTTTAGAAAAGCCTTGAAAGACAACAGTTTACAGGATCTCTATAGCCCATGGCGTGGCGTTGGTGATCAAAGGGCATCGGTACGATCTAAGGCGCGGACGAATCGGAAGCCTCTTCTGGGCCCTCGTCCGGCCCCGGGTACCAGCGAGCCCAGCGCCGCAGCCCACGCGGGTGAACTTCGCCGCTGCGACGCATCTCCGCGAGGAGCAACTGGACCCTGCGCTGCCCAAGCTGAGGCAAGACCTGTACAAGGTCAGCGAGCGGACTCCCCTCGGTGGCGTTCTCCCGGATGTGTTTGACCAGGAGCGCCTTGTTGGTGTCGTGATCGAGCCCGCGTTTTCGCGTATACGTGCCGCGCTCGCCCAGCTGCCCGTAGAGCGCCCGTGACAGCAGCAGCCGCCGACCGACTCGTTCGATGGCGCCGAGATCGATGAGCCGCTTCACCTGCGCGCGGAGCGTGTCCGGCACCAGTTCCTCCCGCTGTACGTGGTCGAGGACGAGATAGTCCCGCGTGGTGAACGACTCCAAACGTTCAGCCCCGAGCTTCTCGAGAAAGCGCACGAAAGCCGGATTGCCGATCTCGCCATGCAAGATGAGACGCACCTGATGATCGTCCGTGCCGGTGAAGTCGGGCCGCGGCTGGCTGTTGCGGATCAATCGCTCGTACATGCGATCCATACCCTGTCCAGATCGCTCGACGAGCCGGCATCGGGACAGGGCCTCGGCGATACAGCGGTTCCGCGGCTCCTGCCGATCCAGCACGTTCTCCGGCGTGATGCCCGGCGGGAAGCCACCGGGACTCACGATCTCGAGGCGCCTGGGGAACTGTCGAACGAATACCGAGCCCGGGCGGCGGTAGTCGCGGTGGCTGATCGCGTTGAGCAGTGCCTCGCGGACCACGGCCTCGTCGAAGGTGGGAAGCTCGACCCGAAAGAGACCGTCGAGCACCATCTGTCGGTCGTTCCGGAGATTGATGCGCTCCCACAACTCTTCATACCACGCGAAGAAGCCGCGCCGGAATTCGAGCCGCTGCTGATAGGGCAGGGAGCCATCGGACGAGCGATACTCGAAGATGACCTCGGCGGCGGCGAGGTGCTGGCGGAGTGCGTCTTCGCTGCCCAGCAGGATGAGCGCCGCGCGGGTCAACGACCCGCCGACAAACAGACCGGCATCGGAGAGCAACTGCGCAGTGGAGAGACTGCGAACAGCGGGGTTGCCGGAGCGCGTGGCCCATACCGAGCGGAAGTTCTCAACGGCCACGGCATCGAGCGCATCGAAGCCGACCTGCGCCACGGCGCCGGCACTGAAGTCCGGTTCCGACTCCGCCGCGATCTGCTGCAGCCGGTCGAACGACATGGGTACGAGTTGTTCACCGGCACGCATGAGATAGCGTCCGTCGCGCTGCAGCGCTTCACCACGGGGACGTGAGAGCGCATGGAACACCACCACGCGCCCCTCCGGGTGTATGATTTCTTCGACGTCGATGCGCCGCCGGAGCACCTGCCAGGCCTGTTCGCGCGCATGCTGCACATCGGGGAACGCGGCCGTGCCCACGATGCGCCGCGGACGCGCGTTGCTCACGCCGAGCACGAGTTTTCCTCCGCCCTCGTTGGCGAGCGCCACGCAGTAGTCGAGCGCCTTCTGGAACTCGAAGGAGACCTTGGCCTCCTTGAATTCCAGGTGCTCGTCCTCGCGAGGCGCGTTGAGCCAGCGTTCGAGTTCGGCGAGCGACGTGGACATGTTCAGGTTAGACGGCGGCGCCGACCGCGCGTTCAGCGTCGCGCAGGCGGATGGCGCCGGACAGGAGTTGCGGGAGGAGTGTGTCGCGGAGGGCGGCGAGGGTGCGGTTTTCGCGTTCGTTTGAGTGAATGCGCAGATACAGTGGTTCTATGACATCCGCCGCACTCTCCACCACCTGCGATGGAGGAAGGGCAACTCGAACTTGAGACAGATGCTCCCGCTTGATGTGTCCCATCGTGGTTGCCTTCCCTGCAGCTATCTCCTGAAACTGGGGGAGGGCAAAGTCGAGGTGATGATGAACAAACCACTGAGGCCAGGTGCTGCATATGACCTTAAAGATGTGCTGGTTTATCAGCGACTCCTCGCCGTGCCATCGTGCCACTCGCAGGCTTCCCGACCAGGAGAAAAGGAGATCACCCGCGCGAGCGATATTTTCATCGCTTGCGGCGACATCGTTAAATACGGTCGAGCCACGTGCTTCACCTCCCAGTTCAGCGATTCGAATCACCATTCGGCCAACGCCAGAGGCTCGGGTGGTAAAGTTTCGGCCATTTACGAAGGACGCGAGATCACGAATGGTTCCAATACGCCAGCCATTGGGCAGTGAATCGCCTAAACCTGACGCGAATGCCGAAGGCACTCGCTCGTGTAGCGCGGGCGAGACTCCCAACGCTCGCCGCCCCTCGGCCTTAGCCACGACCGGGTCGAAGTCCACAAACCACGAACGAAAGAGCGCAGCCGCCGTCGCTTCCAGGGTGTGGTTCATGCGTCGGTTGGACTGTAGCTTCGCCTCGATCGACCACAACAGTCGTGCAATTCCATTCTGCTCGTGTATCGATGGGAGGTCGAACTCGAACGCCTCAATTCGCGAGGGTGCCGTGTGCACGATCTTCGTCCCGGAAGACGAAGCAACGAGTTCTTTGTTCAGCTCGCGCCACAGGAACAACCAGTAGACGAAGTCGGCAGATACCGCCTCGGGCTCGGAAATCACCACCTTTCCTATCCGTTGGTTGTGCAGGTATGTGCGCCCATCGTCCGGAACCCGAGCCGGGAGACCGAGGATTTCACCTCCCGGCGTCTGGCACGTCATCACTACCAGTATGTCCCCGGGGTCTAGCTCGTACTCCTTCGGGTAATCACCGCGATACTCCTTCCATGTTGTATTGCCAACTCTGAAGCCGCCCGCATAGTCGAAGTTCCCGATGGAAACCACGATGGGTAGGCCGGTAAGCTCCAATGCGAAGCTGTCGCTCTTAAACGGCCAGCCATGTTTGATTCGAAGCAGCTCGCCAAGCGAGCAGCGACGCCATGAACTAGTCATCTGGCATCACCGTCGCGAGGCACTCGCGAATCAGACTCGAAAGTCGCTCCGACTCCCGGAGTTGTTCGTCGAGAGTCGCTAACAGCTCTGGGAAACGATCCTCAAATGGAACTTCGTCGTCGTCGGTACCAATGTTTCCCACATACCGCCCCGGCGTCAGTGCGTATCCATGTCCCCGCACCTCGTCGAGCGAGGCCACCCGACAGAACCCCGGCGCTGCCTCCGGTGCGCCGGTCCGACGAAACTCGCGATACACGGCCGCAATGCGCTCGATTTCCTCGTCGGTCAGTTGCTTCTGCTTGCGCGACCCTGGCATCAGTGCACCGAGCTTCTTCCCGTCGATGAACAGGATTTCGCCCTCTCGATTACGGAAGCCGTTCCCGCCCTTGCGACTCTTCGAAAGGAACCACAGCGCACACGGAATCTGGGTGTTCGCGAACAGCTGGCCCGTGAGCTGAACCACGCAGTCCACGTAGCCGCCCTCCACCAAGGCCTTCCGCACGGCGAGGCGCGCAATTTCCGATGTGGAAAGCTCGCCCGTTGCCATCACGAATCCCGCCGAACCGCCCTCCTTGAGGTGGTGGAGGAAGTGCAACATCCACATGCTGTTCGCGTTCTTCGCCGCGAGCGGCAGTCGCTCGCCATCCACCACGAGTCGCGGATCGTCAGGCGCGATGCGCTGCGCGCCCCAGCCGTTCTCTCCCTTGGCGCCGTCGTTGAACGGCGGGTTGGCGAGGATGTAGTCGGCCTTAAGCGTCGCGTGCTGGTCGTTGTCGTAGGAGCTTCCGAGCTTCACGTTTCCGTCCAGCCCGTGGATGAACAGGTTCATGCGGCAGAGCCGGTAGGTGAACTCCTTGTATTCCTGCCCCGCGAACGACAGTTGATGACTGTGCTTCGTGAACAGATCCGACTGCACGAACATGCCGCCCGACCCGCAGCAAGGGTCGTACACCACGCCACGCTCCGGTTCGAGCATGGCCACCAGGGTCTTCACGATGCTGGCCGGCGTGAAGTACTCGCCGCCGCGTTTGCCTTCGCTGCTCGCAAATTCTCCAATGAAATACTCGTAGATCCGGCCGAGCAGGTCCTCGCCGCCGTGGTCCTGTCGGAACACCTCACGGGAGAAGAGTGAGATCAGTCCCGCGAGATGCTCGGCTTCCATGTTGGAGCCCCCGTAGATGCGCGGCAGGAGGCCTCGCAATTTGTCGGGGTAGGTTGTCTCGAGGAGTTCGAGCGCGTCGTCTACGATGCGCTTGATTTCCGGGTTCCGCGCATTGGCGACGAGATACTCCCAGCTCGCCTTCGGCGGCACCACAAACGCGCCAGCGCTCCGGTACTCGTCGGCGTCCTCAAGGATGCGCGCGGCCGCCTCGGCGTTGGTGGTGTAGTACTCGCTCTTGGGCTCAGCGATCAGCCGGCGCAGCTCTTCCCGGCGCTTCTCGAAACGCAGTGAAAGAAAGCGCAGGAAGATGATGGGCAGGACGTAGCGCTTGTAATCGGGCGGTTCGATGGCGCCGCGGAGAGAAACGGCGGCCTGCCAGAGGTCTTGTGTGAGCGTGGCGAGGCCGCTTCCCGGTTGATCCGTGGTCGGGGCGGCTGAACGGCGCTTGGCGCGAGGAGGCACAGTACAAGGGAAGGGCGGGAATGACTGCGTGTGCTGAGCAAACCACAACATAGTGCGAAGCTCGCACGAGAGCGGCCCGTGGACATTCGTGCAATTGTTCGTCGTGGTGATGGCCTCCGCTCAGTGTCGCGCGCCGACAGGCGGCGTGTTCGAAAAGCGCAAAGACCTACTGGCCAAGTGATACCGGATAATCAATGGTCGGCTAAACAATGTCTAGTCCTGAAAAATGTC
>NZ_DLHL01000050.1 GCF_002483225.1 Gemmatimonas sp. UBA7669
CCAGCTTTTTCAGCATCCTGTTAGCCGCACGACAAGGAGCTCGGCGAACGCACGCAGGGTAAGCAGCGAATCGCGCCCGGGCGCCGCCCCACGCAACATGGACAGACTGCCAACCGTTTTCAGCTCGGGAGAGAGCGTGCCAGAAGCAATGGCCGCCATGGGCGAGGATTCAACGACCACGGAGTCTCTATCCAGCGCCTTGGCCAGCACAAAACTCTGTAGCGTGCGTAGCGTGGTGTCGGGCGACCACATCGCAAACTCGGTAGCTGTGTCAGCCGGCGCGCGCTCCCAGCGAATGCTGGCCCCCTGCACCTCGTACCGACGCGCCGGGTCGAGGCCCTGCGCACGAAGGTCGAAGCGCAGGCGGCCATCAGTTTCGGCGATGTTGGTGACGCGGACTGCTATCGCTCCGGCATCCACCACCGGCAAGGCTGGCTCGGGAGCCGCCAGCGCACTCAGGTTGCCATACCAGAGTCCCCAGCCCACAAACGACGCGATGATGAGGCGCACCGCGACTGGCATCTCGCGGAGTTTGTAAGCCATCCAGATGAGCGCGCCGACACCGGATACGCTGGCCAGCAGCACCGACGCGCGCAGCGTGGTGCTCGGCTGAATCAACTCCAACGCAAAGTTGCCTGGCATGAGCAGGCCGAACAACATGAGGGGCACCAACCACGAGGCCAGCATGGCCACCAGCGTGATGCCCGTCCGCCGTGTGCAGCTAGCAAAGGCCAGCGCCATGATGTTGAGCTTCCACGAGGTGAAGAGAGGCAGCAGCAGATGCCGCGGCAGTTGCACGACCTCAATGCCCGAATGATGAAGTGACCACGCAGCCGCCAACGCCGGTGGTAGCACTGTCGTGATGGTCAAGGACAACTTGGCCAGCGCGTGCGCCCGCCCATCGATCGGCAGCCCCTGCCAGAACGCCTGCGGATCGTCTGGGCGATCGTGATGCACGGCCGTGATGATCATAAGCATGGTGGTCAGCGCCAACGCGCCTACACCGAGAACACCGGCAACGACTGATGTACCCGACGCCACCGCCGTGGATTGCAGCGCAGCAACCGCAGACAGCACCAACAGCGCGAGCCACCAACGCCAGAGTAGGACCGCGTCCCATCGGATCAGATGCCAGGTTTGCGCCGTGAGTCTTGTGCGCAGAACACGCAGCGCCGACGGCGAGGCAGACGCATTTGGCCAGGGCATGGCCGGAGAAGGCGCGGTCATGCGCTCCTCCTCGACTCGGTAGAGGGAGCAGCGTACGAGAGATAGAGATCGCGCAACGTCACCGGACCTTCCCCACCCGCACCGTGTCGCGCGCGCAGGACATCGAGTGGCTCCGACACGTCGATACGGCCATCACGAAGAAATCCTACCCAATCGGCGAGCATTTCGATTTCGCTCACATCATGCGTGGCCACGATGACCGTCCACTGATCATCCGCCGCGAGCTCCAGCACGGCACGCACGATGGCGTCCTTGGCCGACAGGTCGAGACCGGTGAATGGTTCGTCGAGCAGCAACAGGGCGGGACGCGGTGCGAGGGCACAGAGCAGCGCCGCCTGCATGCGCTGACCACGCGACATATTCGACAACCGCTCGCCCATATCGAGCCGCAGCGTGTCCAGCAATCGTTCCACCACCGTGAAGTCCCAGCTGGGATAGAGCGGAGCGCAGTACGCCAGCAATTGCCGCAGCGTGAGGTGATCCGGCAATTGCTGACCGGCAGCCACATACGCGATGCGCTGACGCAGCTCCATCCAGCGCTGACGTGATGCGTTGGCATACAAGGCCGTGCCCAGCACCCTCACCTGGCCGCTATACGGCGGCACCATGCCGGCCAGCACGCGAAGCAATGTGGACTTGCCCGCGCCGTTGGCGCCGAGCAATGCGTACGTCGCGCCGGTCGGAACGTCGAGCGACAGATCCTTGAGCACCTTGCGCACCCCATAGCCGAAGCGCAGCTGATTGACCTGCACTGCGGCACCGTTGGCGGGCCGAGTTTCGCGATCATTCATGCGATTGATCCTTGCCGTTGCCGGCACCTATCGGTTGACTGTGTGCCGCGCTCACAGGCGGCGTCAGCACCTGCCATTGTTCGCGCACGGCCTCAAGGACCGTGCCCTCCTCAATTCCCAGCCGTTTGGCTTCCACCACCAGCGCCTCCACCTGGCGCGAGAGCAGCGCCCGCTGCGCCTGTGGTGATGCCTCGGGCTGCTCCGCCACCACCGTCCCCCGTCCCGGGTGCACCTCCAACAACCCCTGCCTTACCAGCTCGGCCACGATCTTGTGCGCCGTGTTCGGGTTGATGCGGAGCGCCTGCGATAGTTCACGCACCGAGGGGAACGGTGTGCCCGCTGACATCGTCCCTGCCACAATAGCCTTGGTCGCCGCATAGACCACCTGCTTGTAGGGAGACTCCCCCGGGACCAGAACCACTGGAAACGAAAGCATGGTGTACTATTCGTACTAGTACACATATTGTCAAGATATCGCGTTCTGTCCCAGTAGGCGTGACCCGGGCAGCCCACCACGTATTTTGGGAGGTCCTCTCTCCCGGAGCCTTGATGTTCCCGCCTCCCCGGCGTCGCGTGGCGACGCTGCCCTTCCTCCTGAGCGCGGCCGTGCTGGCCGCCCCGTCCCTGGCCCTCCGCAGCGTGCACGCTCAGGGCGCGCCACCAGCCGCGTCGGGCCCCGCGCGCGCCATGACACCGACTGACATCGCGGCCTGGAAGACGCTGCGCGGTGCAACGCTGTCCAATGACGGCGCCTGGTTTGCCTACATTCAGGCGCCCAATGAAGGCGACGCCGAAGTCATCGTCCGCCAGACGGCAGAAGGCGGCAAGGTGCATCGCTTCGCCATCGGTGAGGCGCCAGCGGCCGGTGGTGGTCCTGGCGGCGGCGGCACACCCGGCCTGCAGCTCTCCGGCGACGGCAAGTGGGTGGCCATGCTGGTCTATCCCAAGGCCGCCGACGCCAAGCGACTGCGTCAGCAGCGTCGGCCCATTCAGACCAAGGCGCTGGTGGTGAATCTTGCCACGGGCGAGCAGAAGGAATTCGAGCGCGTGCGCCGCATTGAGTTGGGTGGTGACTCACCGCGCTGGCTGGCCATGCATGCGTATGGGCCCGACGCCCCGGCGGGTGGTGGTGGCGCCGGTGGTGGCGGCGGGCCGGCGCCCGGCGCGCCCGGCATGGGTGGCAATCTCTTTGGTGGCGGCGGTGGTGGTGGTGGCACCGGTACCGACCTGCTGCTGCATGAGCTGGGCACCAGCACGCTGTTCAACGTCGGCAACGTGTCCGACTTTGCGTTTGACGACAAGGCGCGCTGGCTGGCCTACACCATCGATGCGCGCGAGCGCATTGGCAACGGCGTGCAGCTCCGAGACCTGAACACGGGCGTGGTACAGTCGCTCGACGCCGACAAGGCCTTGTATCGTCGGCTCGCCTGGAGCGATACGCTGCCGGCTCTGTCCTGGCTCAAGGGCACGGTAGACAGCGCGGCCACCGATACCACATGGGCGGCATTGGCCATCAGCGACGTGGGCCGCAGCAATCGCCGCGTGACGGTTGGCGCAGGCGGCAACGCCACGCTGCCCAACGGCATGGAAGTGAGTCCCGATCGCACGCCGCGCTGGACCGAGCGCATGGATGGTCTCGTGTTTGGTTTGCGGGTGGCCACGGTACCCGTGCCGCGCAGTGAGCGCCTCGAAGACGACGAACGTCCCACGCTCATTCTCTGGCACGGCAAGGATGCGCGATTGCAGTCGCAGCAGCTCGTGCAGGAGCAGGCCGACCGCGGCTTCTCGTTTGTGGCCACACTCTTCCCGGAGACGGGCAAGGTCGTGCAGCTCACCGATGAAGTGGTGCGCACCGGCACCCTGGGTGCGCGCGATCGCTGGCTGCTGGGCACGGACAACCAGCCCTATGAGCGCCGCGCCAGTGTCGACGGCGTGCAGAAGCGCGACGTGTATCTCGTGGATGCGCGCAGCGGGGAACGCACGCTGGTGAAGCAGGCCGTGCGTGGTCAGGCCTCACTCTCGCCCGATGGCAGCCACGTGATGTTCTGGGACGACGGCAACTTCCACAGCTACAACGTGGCCACGAAGGTCATCACCAACATCACCGCGGGCGCCCCCACGTCGTTCATCGACACGGAGGACGACCACAACGTCGACCGTCCGTCCACGAGCGTGCTGGGCTGGAGCCGCGACGGCAAGTCGGCGCTCATCAGCGACAACTACGATGTGTGGCGCGTGGGCATGGCGGGCAAGAGCTGGACCAATCTCACGGGCAACGGGCGTGCCCAGCGCATCCGCTACAGCCGGTTCATTCCGCTCGATCCGCGCGAGCGGGACCTCGACCTGACGAAGCCGCTGTACATGGCGGCCATGCAGGCCCGCACGAAGAAGGAGTCCATCGTGCGCATCGATCCGGGCAAGCCCGGCGCGGTGTCGGTGACCGGGTGGCGTGATGCGCGCCACGCCCCCATGAAGGCGCGCGATGCCAACGTGTGGGTGGCGTCCATTCAGACCACGACGCGCTTCCCCGACTACTGGCGGGTGAGCTTCGGCGCAGCGGCGCTGACCGACTCGGTACGGCTCTCGGACGCCAACCCCGACCTCAATGGCGTGCGCTGGTCGTCCGGTTCGCGCCTGGTGAGCTACGTGACGGAGAAGGGAGACAGCCTGCAGGGTGCGCTCATCCTGCCGGCCGGCTACGAGGAGGGCAAGAAGTATCCGACGCTGACGTTCATTTACGAGTTGCAGTCGGACAACCTCAACACCTTCTGGTCGCCCAACTTCTCGAGCTCACCCAATGCGCTCATCGGCGCGCACACCTCGCGCGGCTACGCGGTGTTCCTGCCGGACATCGTGTACAAGATCAACGATCCGGGCATGAGCGCGGTGTGGAGCGTGGTGCCGGCGGTGAAGGCGGCCATTCGCACGGGCGTGGTGGACAGCGCGGCCGTGGGCCTGCACGGCCACTCCTGGGGCGGCTATCAGACCTCGTTCCTGGTCACGCAGACCGACATGTTCAAGAGCGCGGTGGCCGGCGCGCCGCTCACCGACATGGTGAGCATGTACAGCTCGGTGTACTGGAACACGGGCAACACGAACCAGGGCATCTTCCAGAGCTCGCAGGGCCGTTTCAAGGGCAACTTCCTCGAGAACAAGGACGCCTACGAGCGCAACTCGCCCAACCGCTTTGCCGACCGCATCAAGACCCCGCTCATCATCCTGCACGACGACAAGGACGGCGCGGTGGACTTCAATCAGGGCATCACGTTTTACAACACGCTGCGTCAGCTGGACAAGGACGTGATCCTGCTGGAGTACGTGGGCGAGAACCATGGCCTCGCGCAGATGAGGAACCGCAAGGACTACTCGCTGCGCCTGATGGAGTACTGGGACAGCTACCTCAAGGGCGAGCCGGCACCGGAGTGGCTGAGCAAGGGTATTCCGCGGCTCAAGATGGAAGAGCATCTGCGGGAGATGAAGAAGAAGCTCGAGGGGAAGAAGATCGCGATGTGAGTCGGGCGGCTTGTGGAGGCGACTCACGTGCTGTGAACGGCACGTGATCCACAGCCGTGCGACGTGAGTTCTGCGTTGTGGGTGTGCGTGGTGCATTCGTCGGCACCACGCCATCCGCCCGCTGATGTAAGGATTCGTTCTGCCCGTACATTGCTTGGGTATGACATTGCCTGTGCCGTCTCCCGCCCCGCCCCGTTCGTTGGACCTCGCGCGATTGCGCGCCGGTGACGCGGAGGCGCTTGCCGCCTGTTACCACGCCCACGCCGGCCGTCTGTTGCTCGTGGCCTATCGCCTCACCGCCAGTTGGGCCGACGCCGAAGACGTGGTGCACGACGCCTTCGTAGCCCTGCCCGAGGCCCTGGCGCGCTACGAGGAACGCGGCCAGTTCGCCGCCTGGCTGTCCACGCTGACGCTGCGGCTTGCGCTCATGCGCCAACGCCGCGAGTCGCGGTTTGCGGCGTTGGATGCGGCCACCGAGCCCAGTGTGGCCGCTGCGGCCCCCGAACACATCGTGCCGCCGCGCGTGCATGCGGCCCTTGCTGCGTTGTCGGCACCACTGCGCCACGTGTTCGTGCTGCGCACGGTACATGACCTCACCCACGCCGACATCGGCGCCCTGCTTGGCATCTCCGCCAATGCGTCGGAGGTGCGATTCCACCGCGCGGTGAAAGCCCTGCGCCGGACCCTGGAGATACCCGTATGACCACCCAGCACCACGACGACCTGCCGCCCGACGTGGCGGCGCTGGTCCGCGATCTCCACGCGCTCCCCACGCCCGAGCCTTCGGATGCCCTGCACCGCCGCATCGCCGAAAGCCGCGTCAGCGGCCTGCGCGTGCTCGTTCCGGATTCGCCGACAGCCGACGCTGGCGTACGCGTGCGCCGCTGGCCCTGGGTGCTGTTCACCGGGTGTGCGGCGGGGCTGCTCGTCTACCTGACCCTGCCCTACAGCGATCTGGACTTCGGTGGTCGTCGTGATTCGACCGCGCCCTCACTGGGTACTGCACCGGGTGCGTCAACTTCCAGCACGCGCACTTCGTCGAATGCCTCACACGTTTCCGACCTCTTCTCGCCGTGGCCAAGAGTGGCCTATGCGCAGCGTGCGCCGGGTTCGCGTCCGGCGGCGTACGCGCCAATGGGCGGACTTGAGCCGCAACGTGTGCAGCTGGGGCAGCGCAGCTACGTGCGGCTCTCCGCGAGTGCGTATCACGAGACCCTGCCCCATGAGGCGTTCACGCTGGTCGTGGACACAGTGCGCCTCGGTTCGGCACGGGTATTCCGGCTGGTCACATCACGACTCGCTCCTCATCCAATTGACCGAAACGTTCGCGTTCCGCTGGTTGATACGCTCTGGTTGAATGCGACCACCATGCGCCCCATTCGACGGTTTTATGCCGCCGGCGCCCTGTTGATTCATCAAGAGTTCACGGACAGCTCCTTCGTCGAGTTAGACTCCATCAATCCGGCAGTCATACCCGACTCACTGCGCAAGGCCCGTGTTCCCTTTCGGATGCGGACGACCAAGGTATTTGGTCGCCAGCGTCCCTTCGTCATTAGCGAAAGCATGATGCTGGTACTGCTGCAGGCGCTTCCGCTGAATCGCACATGGACGGGCAGCATCGGCGTGCTTGACGGAGACAACCGAATGTTCGCGATCGGCAAACCGGACTTCCGTAATGTGCGCGTCGATGGCACCGATACGCTGCAGACGTTTTCCGGTCGATTTCCCGTATGGAGACTGATCGTGGAGAACGGCGTCAATGACGAAACGTGGCTGGTCAGTCAGAACTCTGGCGAAGTTCTGCGCACAAACGGACCGTTTGTGGCGGAGTATCCGAACTCTGAACTGCACCTCATTGGCGGTTTTCGGGAAAAGGTGCGAGTGGCGCCGCAGAAGCGCCCGTAGTTCCGAATCCCCCCCGGGACCACGCGATATCGCCGCCCGCTCCACGCAACACCCAAAACGCACGGCTCACGGCCCAGATCGGTGGACGGCCTCCCCGCCCTTTCCTTCCCGCCGTCCCCGCTCCCGCCGTCCCGGTCAAACTGTCTCTTGACTCCCGCCCCCAAAAACCGGATACTGCCCGTCCCTGATGCTTGCTCGCCCTCACGTGTGCGACCAGGCAAACGGGAATCACAACCGCTTCTCACATCCATCAGGTCGGACAAGTCGTTGCGTGGCAACAGCTTGCCCGTGAAAAGGGAACTCCGGTGCAATGCCGGGGCGGCCCCGCCGCTGTAAGGGAAGACGAAAGCCTCCGTTCTGCCACTGCGTCGCGTCTGACGCGGGAAGGCGTGGCTCTCGGTAAACGCCCAAGCCAGAAGACCTGCCTGATGCCGAGTCCGCGCGCCCCCTCGAGGGAGGGTTCGCCGGGGATTGCTACGCGTCGACCCACTCCTTGCGAGTGCCGCCGCGTGGCCCCGTTCGGGCTCCCGTTCAGCACCATCACGGGAGCTTTTGCATGTCAGGTGGCCCGGTCCTCCTGACACGCACGACGGCCGTCCTCGGGGGGCGTGCTTTCCCGCAGGTCACCCGTCCCAGGAGACTGCCAATGGCCACGTCCGTCGCACCCCGCTCCACCGCTCCGCGCTCACCGTTTGGCAGCTATGACGCCACTGGTGTCCGCGTCATCACCGAAGTCATCAAGCGCGATGGCCGCCGCGCGCCCTGGGACCCGGAACGCATCACACGCGCCATCGCGCTGGCCTTCTACGCCGCGCGCCACGACGAAGCGCAGAACCCGCACGCCGACGACGCCGCCCATCGCTTCGGCCTCGGCTTCACCGACTTTGCCGATGTCTGCGAAATCACGCAGCTCGTCGTCAACACCGTGGAGCGCAAGGCCCAGGATGGCCACGACCCCTCGGTGGAAGAAATCCAGGACGTGGTCGAAATGATGATCGCGGCGCGCGGCCATTGGGACGTGGCCAAGCGCTATGTCATCTATCGTGCGCAGCGCGCGCAGATCCGCCTGGCCGCGCACAAGGACAACGGCCTGCAGGACTACATCTTCCTCTCGCGCTACTCGCGCTACCGTGAAGACCTGGGCCGCCGCGAGACGCCGGCCGAAGCGTTCACGCGCGTCATGGACATGCACCGCGCGCACTTCGCCGACAAGCTCGACCTGCCGGTGGCCGGTTTCGGCGGACGCACGCTGCGCGCGCTCATGGACGAGACCGAGCAGGCGCTGCAGCGCAAGGCCATTCTGCCCAGCATGCGCTCGCTGCAGTTCGGTGGCCGCGCCATCGAGGCCAACAACGCGCGCATGTTCAACTGCGCCTTCACGCACATGAACCGCGTGGACGCGTTCAAGGAAGCCTTCTTCCTGCTCATGTCGGGCACCGGCGTGGGCTTCAGTGTGCAGAAGCATCATGTGGCGCAGTTGCCGGCCTTCCCGGTGCGTGGCGCCGAGAATGAGCTGCCCGTTGTGCACTTCACCGTCGAAGACACGCTCGAGGGTTGGGCGGATGCGCTCGACGCGCTCATGCACAGCTACCTCGATCACAAGAAGATCGAGTTCAACTACTCGCAGATCCGCTCGCGTGGTGTGCCGCTGCGCACCTCGGGCGGTCGCGCCCCGGGTCACCTGCCGCTCAAGAAGGCCCTCTCCGCCGTCGAGCGCATGCTCGACCAGGTGTCGGGCCGCGCGCTGCGCCCCATCGAGGTGTACGACATCCTCATGCACGTCGCCGTAGCGGTGCTCTCGGGCGGCATCCGTCGCTCGGCCACCATCTGCCTCTTCTCGGCCGACGACGACGAAATGGCGGCCGCCAAGACGGGCAACTGGTTCGAGACCAACCCGCAGCGTGGCAAGTCCAACAACTCGGCCGTGCTTGTGCGCGATCAGCACAGCGAGGCGGACTTCCAGAAGCTGTTCGAGCTGCAGAAGGAATTCGGTGAGCCCGGCTTCTACTTCGTGGACGACGTGGAGTACGGCGCCAACCCCTGCGTGGAAATCGGTCTCGCGCCGTTTGCCGTGGTGGACGAAGCCGCGCAGGCCAAGCTGGCCGAGTACGGCCGTCCGGATGTGCCGCTGGGCAGCACGGTGAGCGGCTGGCAGATGTGCAACCTCACCACCATCAACGCCAACGCCTGCGACGACGAGGCGGGCTTCCTGGCCTGCTGCCGCGCGGCGGCGCTGCTGGGCACGCTGCAGGCGGCCTACACGCACATTCCGTATCTGGGCGCCGCCACGCGCTACATAAACGAGCGCGAGTCGCTGCTGGGCGTGAGCATCTGCGGCATTCTTGATCGGCCGTCGCTGCTGCTCAATCCGTCGGTGCTCGAGCGTGGCGCGCAGGAATGTCTCGACACCAACGCCGCCATCGCCGAGCACATCGGCATTCCGTCGGCGGCGCGCATCACCTGCGTAAAGCCGGAAGGCACGGCCAGCCTCGTGCTCGGTGCGGGCTCGGGCATTCATCCGCATCACGCGCGGCACTACTTCCGCCGCGTGCAGGCCGCGCGTACCGAGCCGCTGTATCAGTGGTTCAAGCTCAACAACCCGCACATGACCGAGTCGTCGGCCTGGGATCCGGACACCACCGACGTGATCACCTTCCCGGTCACGGCGCCGGCCGACGCCATTCTGCGGGCCGACGTGGGCGCCGTGCAGTTCCTCGAGTACGTGCGCCTCGTGCAGCAGCACTGGGTGGTGGCCGGCCGTCGCCACGAGCAGTACAACCCCGGCTTGCACCACAACGTGTCCAACACCGTCACCGTGCGCGACGACGAGTGGGATGCGGTGCAGCAGTTCATCTGGGCCAATCGCAACTACTTCACCGGCATTTCGCTGCTGCGTGAGACGGGCGACAAGGTCTACGCCCAGGCGCCGCGCGAAGAAGTCACCACCGAGACCGACATGGCGAAGTGGAACGCGCTGCAGTACCGGGCGGTGGACTACACGGCCCTCTGGGAAGGCACGGACATGACGACGCTCGGTGACACCGTGGCCTGCGCGGGCGGAGCCTGCGAGATCGTCTGACGCAACAGCTGGTGAAGGCGTAGCAACACAAGACCCGAAACTCAAACGCACAACCCGGAACTGATCAGTTTCGAGTTGTGCGTTCGAGTTTCGGGTCTTGTGTTCTGCTGCGTCAGTGCACCGGTGCCCCTGATCTTCAATCACGCGCAGCGACGCAAACGTTGGTCACGGCGCACTGCGAACCAGCCGCACGGTTATCCGGTTGGTGTTGAAGGCACCACACTGACCTTCACTTCTGACTCTCAAGTTTCCTTGAACGTAGGGCTGATAGCCATCTGCGGTCACGCGCAACGTAAAGACGCCTTCGCGGTTGCCACCCGTGTAGACCGGCGTGTTGGCGAATGGTTGACGAATCAGGCTTTCCGAATAGTCTCCGGCAGAAATCGAAACCTCTGCTTGGCCGTTTGGCGGTTGGTTCGAGATCGAGTCGACCACCGTGACTACAAAACCGTAGGTACCGAGTGCAATGCAGTCGGAACTGCAGCCGCTTATGATCACGGCCGTCACGAAAAGCATCAGCGCATTGCGACACATCCGTATGCGGCACTTTTGCACCTTGGGGTGTGAAGTCACAAGAAATCCAATGAGTGGTGAACGAGATACCGCAACTGTCCTGCAGGACCGGCGCGCCGATTGTAGCCGCGCCAGTATTCCAACCGGTTGGCGCCACGACCGATGTGACGCCAACCGGCTCAGCGTCCCACTTAGGGAAGCTCTGATCAGGT